>OZ240232.1:0-22500 GCA_965197895.1 Candidatus Versatilivoraceae bacterium
CACGGTGATGGTCTTACTGGGTGGAGCCAAGTTCCTGACCGATTGGAGTCTGCCAACGGTTTGGGGCACGATTACCGACATTGGCGGTCCGATCTCAGGTCGTGTCTTCGGAGCGGTCAACATGGTCAGTGCGGTGGGAGCCTTTGCAGCGGGTCCCATCCTGGGATGGATCAAGCAACAGTTGGGCTGGCGAATTCTCTTTCAGACCATTGCCGGAGCCTACGTGTTCGCAGGATTGTGCTGGCTCGCCATTGATGCGACTCGGAAGGTTTTTACGGTTGGACCGGAACCCTCATAGGGGAGTTGATTCCCTGGCGATAGCAAACATCTGGCTGGCTAAGGAGTGCTTCGTGAGCCTTCTCGTCAATATTCGACCTAAAATCTTTTCGTGGCTACCTCTGGTTCTTTGCTTGAGCCCTGAGCTTGCCGCCGACATCCTGACGTTTGAGAATGGAGATCGGTTGACCGGCGAGATAAAAAGGCTCGCTGACAATCAGGTTTACCTCAAGACTGCCTATGCGGGCACCATCCGGATTGACTGGCAGATGCTGGATGGCTTCAGCAGCGAACGGCGGTTTGAAGTCGAGATGGAACGTGGGCGCAAGTACCTTGGGAAGGTGGTTCTGGCCGGGGGGAAACTGGAGGTTGCTACTGCTGAGGAAACGATTTCCCTCCAACAAGACCGGATCGTTGGTCTGGTTCCCAGGGTCGGGAAGGGAAAAGGGAACCTATGGCGAGAGGTGGAGGGGAACCTTGACGTGGGTTACAATTTGAGCCGTGGCAACTCTCACCTCAATCAATCATCGTTTTTGGCCAAAGGTGTGTACGAGCGGGGCGATTACAAAATCTCGGGCGACGCTTCTTCGATCTTCAGCCGCCAGGATGATTCCGAGCCTACCAGCCGTCAGACTGTGGGTGCCCGCTTTGATTGGTTCGTCAATCCCCGTGTCTTCCGTTTTTCCATCGCCAGCTTTGAGCACAATGACCGACAGAGGCTCAATTTCCGGACGGTTCTGGGAGGCGGGCTTGGTCGGACCTTGGTCAAAAACAGCAAGACAGAGCTCTCCCTCCTGGGAGGTGCCACCTTTACCGGAGAAAGATTTCGCGTGGTAGAAGGGCCGGAAGGTGCACGGGTCAGACGTAGCGCGGAAGGGTTGGTGGGAGTCGAGTGGCAGACGGAGCTGGTTGATCGGATTGAATTTACCAGCAGGCTTACGGCCCATCCAACCCTGACCGGTCTCGAAGATTACCGCCTTGAATATGACGGTTCCCTGCGACTGCCCCTCTCGAAGAACCTTAGTTGGAGCCTTAGCTTCTATGACCGGTTCGTGAGCCGACCTCCAGTGAAGGTTGAACGGAACGACTACGGCCTGGTTACTGCTTTCGGCATCGGCTTTTAGAATAACAGCCGGGGGGCGAGAAGGAGATCAACTCTTCCCTGGCAGGAACGCGGCGGCTGCGCCCTGGTGATCATTGCCCCTGATGGGGGGCGGGCCTTTCCTGTCGCCCGTGCAGGGGAGCTGAAGGAGGGCAAGCTCTACACCCGCGATTCCTGCCATTCTATCGTTGAATAATCCCCATCCCCGGCATAGAATCTATAGCTTCGTTGGCTTCAACTTTCCCCAATCCCATGCAGATGTCCCTATTCTGTCGAAGCAGGCAAATGCGATCCCGACCTGGCCTCACCAGGCGACTGGCTGTTGCCCGGCTGGTTTGGGTCTTGGTGCTGCTGGTGGCTTCGGGCATGGCCTCCCCACATTTTGCCGGCACTTTCCTGTCGTCGCAGATATTGTCCGGGGACGAAAACCGCTACTCGCTCCAGACTTTTGCCGGTTCTCGGATCGTGACCGCAGCACCGATCAGGCTGCCGGAACGGATTTCGATCCTGGTGCTGCCGGGCCACTATTCCGACAGAGGTTGGCAAGAGGTAGAGTTTCGAGCGCGTGAACTGGCATCCCTGGAGAACCTGGCGGAACACTTCAGGTTCCATGTGGTTGTGGATGGCACACTCCGGTCTTGGGAGTCCTCGCCAGAAAGGCTATGGCCAGACTTGGCCGGATTGAGGTCGAGGAGTGCGGACGGTGGCCAGTCGGGGTCTTCGGAGGACAGAGCCGAAAAGGCAGTGGATGTCTACCACGAGGTGGGGCAACGTTTGCCAACGCCATCAATGGCTTGGGAAACGCTGATTGTGCTCTCTCCAGAGGGACATGTAGAGAACGAGGAGTTGAGATCCTACTGCTCTGCCTACCTGGCCGGTCGATTCGGCCAGGAGAAAGTCAGGCTGGTCTACTGGAAGATCCCCAACCAACCAACCGGCGCTTCACCTCCACCCACCGGGATAGCGGAGGGCAGTCAGTCAGTCCTTGAAGCTGTCGAAGGTGACGGAGTTTGGGCCGAAGTGGCCAAAGCCACCTGTGGAGCCGTCGTGAACAGCGTGGAGGATTTGCGCCGAGCCTTGCTGCCTGCCTTTTGTAGCGAGGTTCCCATGCCGGAGGTCGCTTTGCCCAAGGGAGTCTTTCAGTACAGGGCTCGGCTGGTTGATCGGTTGGATGGGCAAATCCTAACCGAGTTTCCGGCACTGTCCCGATCACTCGATGGCGGCACAGTTTCTCCGCGAGACTATTCCCGGCTCCTGAACTCCCTGCAAAACGCCCGCCGAGCGGCTACTCAAAGGGACGGACAAGGACTTCAAGCTTCGCTTAAGGCGGCCTTGGATCTGAACCCCTTTCATCCTCCCACCCTCAAATTTGCCGCACGGATCTATCGCCAGCAGGAGGACTGGCAGACGGCCCTACGGTTGATGATTCCTCTCACCTCTCTGGTGCCGGGGGATCCATCAGTTTTCATGGACATTGGGGACCTGCACTTCAAGCTCCGAGAGTGGGAAAAGAGCGAGCAAGCCTATCGGCGCGTCCTGAATATCGACCCGGGCCGCGCAGCCGCTTTGGCAAAACTGATCGGAATCCGGGAGGAACAAGGAAATATTGCACAAGGACTGCAGGAGGTTCAGTCTGCCCTGCAACGCTATCCGGAGGAAGCGAGCCTCCACGCCCGCCGGGGGAGTTTGCTGGAGAAGGCCGATCGGGACGATGAGGCTTTCAAGTCCTACGGCAGAGCCGTCGAACTCAGCCCCGAACTGGGAGAGGCGTACCTCGGATTAGCCCGAGTCCATCTGGTACAGGACCGGCGAGACAAGGCCCTGGATGTGCTGCAGCAGGCCGAGCAGCGAATCCCTGACGATCCTAAGCTCCAAATGCGTTATGGCAGCTTCTGTGAAAAGGAAAGCCTCACTGACCAGGCTCTCGTCTTTTACCGCAAAGCTCGTCATGCCGATCCGGGTTTGGCCGGTGCCCATCTGGGAGCGGCTCGGGTTCAGATGAATCTGGGCGAAACAGAGGAGGCCCTTGCCACTGCGCGGGCGGGTCTGCAGAACGCTCCCCGCTCTCTGGAGCTTCACCAACTTCAGTGCGAGCTTCTGGCTCAAAGCCATCAACTTCCGGAGATGCGAACGGCTGTCGAAAACGCGGCCAGGACTTTCCCCGGGAATTCTGAGGTTTTAGCCAGGTTAGCCAGGGTTCGAGACGTCTTCGGATATCGAGCCGCTGAAGCCTATGACAAGTTGGCTGAGACACTGGAAGCGGAGGGGGCTGGTTCAGAGCAATTGGAACCGGTACTGGAGCGCGGCCTCCTGGTAGCCTTGCGGGATGGGGATCGTGCCCGGGCTGCGCAAATGGGCGGGCGACTGAACCTGCTGGGTAGGGGGGATATCCCGACCATCGAACCGGTCGTCGGAAATGCGGCTCAGACGAGTACTATAGTCGTTCCCGGTGGCGTTCGAGGTCTAGCCCGGGCTGGCGGCTTGCAGGAGGACACGCCAGCCGACACTTTCGTCTATGACTTTGTCTCGCACCTGATACGGCGAACCTATGGAAAGGCTGGAAAGGGATACATCCAGGCACTGCGCTACTACTTTGACACGGTAGCGTCCCTCCGGACTTTGGGCAAATCCAGGAAGCTGCAGTATCAAATATTGCTCCAGACCAAAAGCGAATCAAACATCAGGAGAACCAGGGAGGTTCTCACCCTTTTGGGTTGGACGATCAGTGTGTCGAATGGAAGGATCCGTCTCGGGCTAGGGACCGATGAGTTGGCTGCACTCAGGCAAACTTTCTCGTCGGCTCTGGGCGTAGATGAAATGGAGATGAAGTTCAAGTTGGAGTCCGGAAGCACCTACCAGCTGACGATTACTGATCAAGTCGTGCCGATCATCTTCGGAGAAAGGTTCTGGTTGAGACGATTCTTTAGTGGACCCCGGCCGGCTGGGGGCCTGTTCGGGGCTTTCCCGGAGAAGATTGCTGTAGCCCGGCTCTATGGAGGCTTGGCGGCAATGAATGATGAGGCTCGCCGCCTGGTGGTGGAAACCCATACCAATCGGGAATTACTGGAGGTTCATGCGGATGCCCTGTTGGCTTATGGTTCAGCCCTGTCGGTCAGGGAGGGGCAACTGCTGTTGCCCGGTGGCCCTGACAGCGCGCCGGCATGGGAATCGCTAGTGGGGGTGAGTCCCCAGAGACCCCGACGATTTGTGCGACAGCTTTTTTCCCAGGACCTTGGCAAAGCCGTGGCGTTCTACCACACTCTCATCAACTTGTCGGAAGAGAACCAACGGTTTCTCACTCGCGGCCCCGGTCGGTTGGCGGCGTTCTACGGAGTGTTTCCTTTCACGGGTTCCAAAGAGGCCAGGCGGCGCATCGTGAACCATCGCGATCCCTTCAAGAGTCTGGTGCGAGAGTTACCGCTGGATGCGGCGGGGCGCGTTCGTTTCCCGGGCAGTGCCAGAGTTTGGGCCGTTCCTCCGGATTGGTCCGGCAGACTCGAGGAAATTCAGGATGCTGCAGTACTTGGGGCACAGGTCGTCTCGCCTGAAGCCGAGGACAGAATCCTGACTCGGCTGCCCCTGGCTGAATACCAATTCGGCATGAGGAAATACAGCCAAGTTGAGAACTTTCTGGCGGTGGTACACATCGATCGGCACTGGAAGCGGCCGATGGCGGAGGAGTCTGCCCTGGTCTTATCCCGCAGCTTTCCCAAGTATCGGGAGCTTTTCCCCTATCTGGTGTCTTTGCCGGAACGCTCGCCCCGGCAGCTGCAGCGGTTTTTCCGGGCAGCCCGCAACATTGAGCAGGGTGAGCCCTCGAGCCTGAACGACACACTGGGTTTGTTTCATGGGCTACTCCAAATCCTGGTGCTCGTTTCAGAGAACCGTGCCTTGGATGAGTCCGAGGCGGCCTCAATTCTGGATGCTGTTTGCCAAGGATTTGCCGAAGCCAGGACCACCTCGGAATTTACCCACGCCACTGTTGGGGTCTTGCGGCGTCTGGCGCGGTCTCTGCCTGCCTCGGAGCCGGTTGGTGGAACCGGATTGTCCCCCTCTTCGCAAACCAACACCTCGCGTTTGACGATCTTAGCGCCCCGGCGGACGGGGATTGACGGTCGGCTGATGACTGCCTTGGGGGGAACGTCCAAGGAAATTGAGTTTTCGTCCAGTGGCCGGATGACGACCGTCGATGTCGGCTCGATGAATCGCGAAAGGATCGAGGAGGTCTTGAGGCTGCAGAGGATCCCCTCACTGACGGGGCTGCTGGAACTCTACGATGCAGCTCAGGCAATCCGGGATAACCGGCGGCACGAAAAGGCTTTCCTCGGGACCCTGAAGAAGGCCCTCGGGGAACTCCATACCCTTGAGCAGCAACTGGAAAATCAGTTGACCGATGCCCAACGGGGGAACTCGGTGTTACTGCAGGGCAGGGAAACTTCGAAGTGGATTCGTCAACTGAATAATGCGACGGCTAATGGTGGCCAGTCGGTTGGACTTTCTCAATTGTCGAATGAACTCATCGGCAAGCTGGGTAGGAACCTCAAGGATGCCTTGGTGGGATGGGTCTATGCCTACTATTTTTCTCCTCGAGACCTGGTGGTGGCCGAAGATCCGCTGCTGACCAGGAAGCATCAATTCCACGTCACCCGTGGCAGCGGCCGGCGGTTTTACTGGCCCTCAGCCTCCAGACAGACGCTGCGGCGACAGACCGGCAACTATTTGCGCGGGGCTCTATGCCAGATTGCGACGCTGACAGGAGAGATCGGATTGGTGAAGGCTGAGGCGGGGGAATCCATTGGAACCGATCCGGTCGTGGAGGGGTTTGCGGCTGCTCAGCTTTCCGGTGTGAGATCTGTGCCGTGGTCGAACCTCAACCCGCTCAGCATGCACCTGGTGGGGTTGAAACTTCGGCTGGCTCGAGAATTTATAGCCAGGGCAGCCTTGCGCGAAGATCTGAAAAAAGACTTGGCGGAGGCTGTCGAAGGATTGTTAGGACCGACCAGGAGGTCTCAATTGCTGGAGGCTGTTTCCCGGCAGGAACTGGAAACTGCTTTTGCAATGCTGAGTTCCTCCGACCTCTACTTTCTGGGAAACCGGCTGTTGGACCAAAAGGGAACCTCTCTTTTGGGCGGTGGGCCGGTCATTGAAGCGTTGGAGCGCACCGCCGCATTGGTGCCAGCCCATCAAGATCGATTCTTTGCCGGGTCCGAGGTGGGTGATCGAACTTACTGCAAACGAATCACTCCGGTACCCTACGAAGACTACAATAATGCTTTGCTGACGCACCACCTTTCCAGACGATTGGGTCACATGATGTTGGCCTTGGCCGAGGCTGCCGACCAGGCAGGCTTGCCCCTGGAAGCCATGGCCTTAGTGGCGGAACCGGCTGTAAGGCACCTGGCTCTCAACGTCCGAATGAACAACAGCGCTGACTGGAAAGGAGCCATTCGAGCAATGTCCAAGGTCCCTCTTGAGAAATTGCTGCAGCAACTGGCTCGGCCAGAGCCAACCTATTGAGCTTGAGGGATCTGAAACAGGATGCCCCGACTCGAAAGGTGTTCCCCTCTTTTCGGCAAAACACCAAGCAGAACACCATTGGATGTTGAGCCGGCTTCCAGTAGACTCAAGCAGTAGGACGAGGTGATTGCCCGGTAGAACAGGGAGCTGTAGACCATGAGCATCATTCGGGGATTGATGGTGTTAACTCTTTTTTTTGGAACCATTCACACGGCTGCACTTCGGCCGGAGGCTGGGTTGTATTCATTCCTTGGCGCAGTCGTGCAATCAGGTGCAGTGAGTTTCGACGGCGAATTTCCGGTAGTCAACAAGCTTATGACCGGTGGCAGTGGCCTGGGACCTCAATCCCTTGAGATCAGCACTAGAGGAGCACCTTTCATGGGTTCTGAAGCGGCTAAAGTGACGATGGTCGAGTTCTCAGATTACCAGTGTTTTTTCTGTCGTCGCCACGACCGGCAGGTGGCTCCCCGGATCGTTAAAGAGTACGTTCAGAGTGGAAAGGTGAAGTATGTCTTTCGGGATTTTCCGCTCGCTTCCCATCCCGGGGCAGCGAAAGCTGCCCAGGCGGCTCATTGTGCCGGTGATCAGGGGAAGTACTGGGACATGAACGACCTGTTGTTTAGGCACCAACAAACTCTCACCACCAAGAATCTGGCAGCCTTCGGCGGCAGTCTGGGCCTCGACAAAGACCTATTCCTGGGGTGTGTCGAGAGCGGCAAGTATGCCAAAAAAGTCCAAGCTGGTCAGCGTGAAGGGAATCGGATCGGAGTGCGCGGAACGCCCTCCTTCTTCTTTGGGCTGACCGATGTCAAACAACCCAAGATCAAGGTCCGAAATTCGTTGACGGGAGCCCATCCTTATCCAGCCTTCAAAAGGGCAATTGAGGATCTATTGGCCCAATAGGGTGACCTTGTATGGAACGGGTTGGAAAGGTCATTGTTGCCAACCCGGAGCAAACCGGCGTTGCCCTCCCGAGACGATTGAATTGCCTGGATTTCCTGCTTTGTCTTCCCTCTTTTGGATGGTTTCCGGACAGTTTGAGTAGCACGGTCCACCCAATGGCCGAATACGAACGGAAGAGTGGCTCTGAGAGCATCCGCCACCTCAGGATTGCACCAACCGTCCCGACACCAATGACGGTGCGGTTGATCAGGAGGGACTTTCCGCTTCGGCCTATGGCGAGAGGATGGTCCAGCTGGCTTGATTGAGGTGAGAACCCACGGCGGCTTCGATGAAACGCATGCCGAGTAAGCCGTCCCAGGCTGTGGGGAGGGTGGTTGCCAGTGGGTCGGGTGGGCGTTGTCGGGCGTGGGCCTCGATGAGTTCGGCGGCGTCCAGGTAGACGTTGGCAAAGGCTTCGAGGAAACCCTCCGTTTGGCCCGATTTGAGCCGATCCGGTGCATGGCGCCAATACCGGAGCCGGGTCCTCCGCCAACCATGCCGAGTCTGACCGCCCCAGGCACGGCTTACCTTCTGGATTACCGAAGCGGGAACGTTGTCAATGGGTTTGAGGAGCAATCCATTGAGCGGATGCCTACCCTTGCGTCTCCGGATTACTCCCAACCAGGGGAATCGTTTGTTTAGAGACCGCTGGAGTCCCTTGCTCATCCACCGGGGGGCGGCTGGACCACCAGGAGGCTAGCATGGCACCTGACATATTCATCCAGGGCCCGAAAACAGCCGAGGGTAAAGCGGCCATGGAACTTTGCCACACTTTGACCGCCAGTCCCGAGGCCATGCCTCCGTTCTGCAGGCCGACTTCGATAGCCACGGTGCGGGAGTCCGTTTCGCCCAAACCGAGCACCCTGGCTCCTCCATAGCCGAAAAGATAACCGACGACGTTGTGGACTACGGCGGCGGCGACGATGGTGAGAACGAAACCGCCGGCAAGCAACGAGTCGCGTGAGAGGGAGGTAATAATTCCGATGATGAAGCAAATTGAAAACATGGAGATATAGGGAAGAGCCTTCATGATGGAGATGGAGACCACCTTGAGATGGGGATAAGTGGTTCCCAGCTTTCTCAAGATGGTGTTGGCCACCAAGCCGCCCGTTACGGGAAGGATGATCATCTTGATGATAGCGATCATCATGGCCATGAACTTGACTTCCACATAGGTGCCGGCTAACAGTTTCGTCATGGTGGGCGTCATGAGCGGTGCGAGCAAGGTGGAGCAGGAGGTCATGGTGACTGAGAGGGCAACGTTTCCCTTGGCCAGGAAGGTCATCACGTTGGAGGCCACCCCCCCCGGGCAGGAACCGATCAAGACCATGCCTGCAGCCACCTCAGGGTCCGTGGTGGCGATCATCGCCAGACCTTTGCCAACAAAGGGCATGACCGAGAACTGCAGAACTATACCGATGATCACGGCCTTGGGTAGGGTGAATACCCGGAGAAAGTCACCGGGAGTCAACTGCGTGCCCATGCCGAACATGATGATCTGAATGAGTGGGACCATTAAAGTGCTAAGATCGAAGCCGGACCAGGTGCGAAAGGCTGCCGGGTAGAACATGGCTGCGGCCACGAAGGCGGCGACCCATAGCGTGAAGGCAAAGGCCGAATAACGCCGGCTTCTACCAATGGCGATGGCCAGGAAGCTGAACAGAAGAATGACCGTCGGTCCGACCCATTTTGTGAGGCCGATGGCCAGGAAGACCAGAGTCAGTAGAAAGGAAAGCAGAGCCAGAAACAGGCAAGCACGGCAGCTTCCCTGCTGGGAAAGCCTTTGCTGATTCTTATTGTCTGAAGAGACCATCTTGTTCATTGTGCGTGGGTGGTGCTGATGGATTCAGCTTGGAAGGCCTTGTTACAATTCCGTATCGTCCCCACCGTCCTTTCTCGATCCGAGACCTGTTCGGGACGCCGGGGCGAAACGGGGGTTTTCGTGTGCCCTGTGGATTTCAATAGAGCTGGCGCGCCCGGAGGGATTCGAACCCCCGACCTGCGGCTTCGAAGGCCGACGCTCTATCCGGCTGAGCTACGGGCGCCTCAAGGATGGTGGCTCATAAGTCCGGCTGATTATAGCCGAGTGGGGGGTGGCAGGCAAGACAAGGGTTCACCCAAGCATTGCGATCGAAAAGGGGATGAGGACCGGTAACCCCTGAAGGTATTGATCCTGTTGTAAAGGACGACGCTCAATCCCTGGACAATATCAGGGGCGCCCGAGGCCCCTGCAGGAACGATGATAGCGCCTGGGAGGGAAAATCATGAAGATCAGCCAGTTGGAATGCCTGCATGCCGATGCGGGATGCCGTAATTTCGACTATCTCAAGATCACCACCGACGAAGGCTTGGTGGGCTGGAGCGAATACAACGAGTCTTTTGGAGGGATGGGCGTCTCGGCCGTGATTGAATACCTGACCCCTATGCTTCTGGGACGGGATCCTCGTGCCTACGAGGCTATTGTGTCCATGCTTTATGCCGTGAGGCGTCAAGCCAGTGGTGGCCTGGTACAGCAGGCCGTGGGCGCCATTGAAAACGCGCTGCTGGATGTCAAGGCCAAATCCCTGGGGATCTCGGTGGCCGAGATGCTGGGTGGCCCGGTGCGTGACAAGATCCGGCTCTATTGGTCGCATTGCGGAACCTATCGGCTGGCCTGGCACGAGGAGATGAATATCCCACCCCTCAAGACTCTGGCGGACGTGGTGGCGCAGGGCAAGGAGGTGGTAGCCCTGGGATTTACGGCTTTGAAGACCAATATTTTCCTGCTGGATGGTCAACCCCGCCTGCATATTCCCGGATTTTCCCTGGTAGACGAATTCCCGGCATTGAACGCGGAACGTCCGGTGATCCAGGCCATGTGTGACCAACTGGAAGCTTTTAGAGAAGGCACCGGTCCCGACATGGATATCCTGGTTGATCTGAACTTCAATTTCAAAACGGAGGGGTTCCTCAAAATGGCCCGAGCGATGGAGCCCTACGATCTGCTGTGGGTGGAGATGGACAGCCGAGATCCCAAGGCATTGGAGGTCGTCCGTCGAGGCACCAGGATCCCGGTGGCTTCAGGGGAATGCCTGTTCGGGCGGCGTGACTATAAGCCTTTCCTGGATCATCATTCCATGGACGTGGCCATCATCGACGTTCCCTGGAACGGCTTGGCCGAATCTCTGAAGATCGCCTCCCTGGCGGATATCCACGAGGTTAACGTCGCTCCCCACAATTTTTACAGCCCGCTGGCGACCCTGTTGAGCGCCCACTTCTGCGCGGTGGCGCCAAACGTTCGCATCATGGAGATCGACCTCGATACGGTTCCTTGGTACGACGATCTGGTGACCGTGAGGCCCAGGATTGAGAAGGGATACCTGCACCTGCCCACCGGGCCCGGTTGGGGTACCGAGGTGAATGAAGAGGCGGTGAGAGCTCATCCGTCCAAGGTGCAGCAGTGGAAGTTCTCTTGACGGTGGCAGCGGTTCCCTGAAACTGAGAAAAACTCGGGTGTCCGTGTCCAAGGAATGGAACTCATTCCTTGGATGCGGCCGACCTGTCTTTGGCTGAAAAAGAGATTCGCAAGATAAAATATGTTTCACCGGGCACCCAGCGACCCGGTGAGAAATGCGGGTTAAATGCCTGTGAGGAATTGCAAATGGGCACTTGCCCGCGCAGGGCAGGGAGCCTCAGCCTTGACCATTACCCGAGGTTGCTTTTGAAGAGATATTCGGGTAGCTCTTGACGCTACCTGCCCGCCCGATTTGTACCGAAAAAGTTCCATCGGGTTGGACCGAAGCTTTGATGAACTCGCCCGCTTGTCCCTCCTGGTTGGCAATGAACTGAGGTTGAGTATTCAACTCGGGCCCGGTCCGAACGTTGCGATGAACCTGCCAAATGGTCTCGATTCCTGCGATCCCCATCAGGGTTTTCATCGTGTTGGGTTCCGCTCCTTTCTTGGGAGCGTTGTTGATGACGACCACCCGGGGCTGCACGCTTTCAATCAAGACCGGGTTGTTGCTGGAGTCGAGTCCATGATGGCTGATTTGAAACAGATTAACCATTCCGACCCGGTTCACCGGGCAAACCAGCTTGGCTTCCATCTCCCAGGTCAGATCCCCAACATCCAGGAATGAGAATTCACCGTAGCTCAGCAACAAAACCACGCTCAGGGCATTGTCTGTTTCATCCGGCGGCTTGGTCGTTTTGGTGTCGCAGGACGGATTCGGAGAGGGGGACTCGGGCGGCGGCAGAAACTTTCCGGCGGATGCCAGACACCGGAGCATCACCTTCGGTGAACCTGATGCTTGCCTTAGCGGGATGGTGTCACCGGGGGTCAGCGTCAGGGAGCGCCCTTGGGCGGTCTTTGCGTACTTGGCTATTTCCGGCCTGGCCTGCTTCAAATCACGTTTCGAAGCATACTCGTCCTCGCCAGGGAAACCCCGATCATAGAAGTTCTTGATGGGGATCCGCTGGTTGACTCGGGTCGCTCCGGCGTAATGGTCCCCATGCCAGTGGGTGGCTACAAAATGGTCGATCTGGTCCAGACCGGCAACTTGGCTGGCGACCTGATGGATCCGCAAGGCGTGACTCTCCCGGTCTTCTCCGGCATCGACCAGGACGGATTCACCGGCGGGAGTGACGATCAAGGTGGCGGCACCGCCGTCGACGTCTACCCAGTAGATATCCAAGGATCGAGCTGTTTGGAGGCTGGGCTCCTCCGCGATGGGGGATTGATCGGTGGTTGCGCAGCCGGTCAGGGACAAGATGAAAAGGGCGAGAGTCAAAATAGCCGGCAACATGGGGAGCCTCCTTTGCAGCGAGTCAATTGTGAGGGCCTGGAAAGGATCGATCTGGGGTGCAGGAATCGTAAGCACGGACCCTTGGATTACCAGAGACTGCAATCAGTCGATGGAAGTGGAGTTGGCGCAGGGGAGAGGAGTTGTTCTCATCCCAGGTGGATTTTTCCCGTTAACCGGTGCCTCCACCGATTAAGCCAGTAGCTGATTCACGATGTTTCCGTGCACGTCCGTCAAGCGGAAATCTCTTCCCTGAAAACGATGGGTCAGCTTGGTGTGGTCAAACCCTAGCAAATGAAGCATGGTGGCATGCAGGTCGTGTACGTGGACCTTATCTTTCACCACGTTAAACCCCAGATCGTCCGTCTCTCCCACAGTAGTACCCGGTCGAATGCCGCCGCCGGCCAACCAAATGGCAAAAGCGTTGGGATGGTGGTCCCGGCCGTCGGTTTCGGTTCCCTGAACCATGGGCGTGCGACCGAACTCGCCCCCCCAGATGACCAGGGTTTCGTCCAGCAGTCCCCTTTGTTTGAGGTCTTGAATCAAAGCAGCCGAGGGTTGATCGGTATCCTGGCAGTTTTCTTTGATTCTTTTGGAGAGATTGGAATGCTGGTCCCAGGATTCATGAAAGAGTTGAACGAAACGGACCCCTCTTTCCACCAAGCGTCTGGCCAACAAGCAATTGTTGGCAAAAGACGATTTCCCCGGTTCGGCACCATAGAGGTCCAGGATGGATTGTGGCTCCCCAGAGATGTCCATAAGCTCGGGAACGCTGCTTTGCATGCGAAAGGCCATCTCGAAAGAGTTGATTCGAGTTGCAATTTCGGGATCTCCGATTTTTTGCAATCGCATACGGTTCAGATCCCGGACGGTGTCGAGAGAAGCCTTCTGCAAGCCGGAGTCGACGCCTTTTGGATTGGAAAGGTAGAGGACGGGCTCGCCGGCGCTTCGGAATAGCACTCCTTGGTGGACCGTGGGCAAAAAGCCGCTTCCCCAGCAGGCATTGCCGCCACTTGGTCCTTTGGAGCCCGAGCTGAATACCACGAAGGAGGGTAAGTCTTGGGACTCGCTGCCCAGACCGTAAGTGATCCAAGCCCCCAGGCTGGGTCGGCCGAACTGCTGGGATCCGGTATTCATCAGGATTTGACCGGGGGCATGATTGAAGGCGTCGGTGGTCATTGATTTCACAATGGCGATGTCATCGACGACGTTGCTCAAGTGGGGCAACAGCTCGGAGACCTCGGCGTTGCAGCGTCCTTTCCGGCTGTACTTGAACCTGGGACCCAGCAGTTTGGAATGGGGGTCGATGAAAGCAGCCCGGTAGCCCTTGAGCAACTCAGCGGGGGGCAGCGTCCCATCGAACTTGGCCAGTTGGGGTTTGTAGTCCAGAAGCTCCAGGTGACTGGGAGCCCCTGCCATGAAAAGGTAGATGACGTTCTTGGCCTTGGGCGCGTAGTGGGGGGCTTTGGGAGCCAGCGGATCACCTCGGCCCGGCAGTGCCGCGGCACTGCCGGGTTCCGCCAAAAGTTGACCCAGTGCCACGGATCCCAGACCCAGGCCACACTGCGCCAAAAACCAGCGGCGAGAGATCCAGTTGGGATCCGGGATGCGTTGTTGATCCGTTGTGTTCATGGCTTATTCCTTGCTTATTGTTTCATCCAGATTCAGCAGCACGCGGGACAGGGCTGTCCAGGCGGCTAGCTGCACCGGGGTCGTCCCGTCCGGTAGTCGCGGGATTTCAGCCGGATCATACCCGGCCACGTCCCAAGGGCTGATCCAGCCATCGGCCAAACGTCGTTTCTGTTCATCAAAAAAACCGAGCAGCCGGTCGACCTCAGCTTGGGTCGGCTCCCGGGCCAGGCAACGGCGAAAGGCGTAGTTGAGGCGTTGTTCCCGTTCGTTTCCTCCCTCGCGGAGCGTGAGCAACGCCAGGGCGCGAGCCGCTTCCAAGAAGACCTGTTCGTTGAGAGTCGTCAGGGCCTGCAAAGGAGTGTTGGAGAGAGGGCGACGTACACAGGAAGACTCTCCACTTGGGGCATCAAAGGTCTGAAGCATGGGGTAGGGAACGGAACGGTAGCGGAACGTGTAGATGGCGCGCCGGTAGCGATTCCATCCCTGGGCCTCGTTCCAAACCTTGGTGCTGAAGCTGGCGGGCTGCACAAAGAGAAACTTCGGTGCGGGCGAGTAAATGCTGGGCCCACCAATTTCGGGACGGAGGAGGCCGCTGGCGGCCAGAGCAACGTCGCGGACGATCTCGGCGTCCACTCGAAACCGGGGTCCCCGGGCTAGTAGGCGGTTGTAAGGATCCTCGCGGTAACGTTGGGGGTCTGCCTGCGATGACTGCCGGTAAGTGGCCGAGGTGAGGATGAGTCGATGCAAGGCCTTCAGACTCCATCCCTGCTCCATAAATTCGACCGCAAGCCAATCCAAGAGTTTCGGGTGAGACGGCGCTTCACTTTGCTTCCCCAAGTCTTCGCTGCTCCTGACAAGGCCGATCCCGAAGTAACTCTGCCAAACCCGATTGACCAAGGTTCGGGCAGTTGTCGGAGAGTTCCGGTCGACCAGCCAGTGGGCAAAGGCGAGGCGGTCGCCGGGGCTTTCTTTCGACAGGCGGTGAAGAAAAGCCGGCAGGCCCGGACTGACGCGCTTGCCCGGACGAAGAAAGTCTCCCCGCTCCAGCAGGTGGGTGGGTCGGGGCTGTGGGCGTTCCTGAAGCACCAACTGGGTGGTGCCTTCAGGGTGTTGGCGCCATAAATTTTCGATCCGATCGTTGAACGGGCCCCACTCAGGCACCGTGGTCCGCCAATGGCTGAACACCTCTTGAATCTGATCGGGCGTGCGCCGTCGAGGCGGAATGGACAGGATTTGTCGGACTTTCTGGGGCAGCGGGTCGGCCTTGGCAGCGGCCGTGCCGGTTATCGAGAGACGGAAGCGACCCAGGTTGCGGTTTCTGGTGCCCTTGTTGTCACCGCCTCCGTGTTTTTGGCTCAGATAAAAAGTTAAGAGTGTACCGTTGGGATGATCAATGGGCTGCTCAGCCTTGAAGACCGCTTTCCGTGGCTGATTGCGCCGGACCGTTCCGGTATCGACACCCCAGGCCGTGTCCTCGTTGCCGTCAATGGCGAATTCCACCGGACCGACGATGCGGGTCTTGCCGTCCGCATTGAGGGGTTCCAACTCAAGAGGAGCAGGAACGATGTCTGCGGTGGCCGAGGCCATCTTGACCGGCTGCCCTTGGTCCGGATGGTCTGCAGGGGCCGCCTCAACTTCAAATTCCGTCAGAGCGCAGGTGCCGTTGATCGACCGCCCGGGCCCTCCCAAGGGGAGATCGCCATCGGTCATCAACTCCAATTGGAAGGCAGCGATATGACGGTGGTCGGTTCTTACCGTCATTCCCACCCGGTGCCGTAGGCCGGTAGCGCCCTGGGCCAGAAAAGACCCGTCCTCCAGGGGAAGATATCGCTGCCCCCCCGTGGAAAAATCTTCCACTTCAGGACGAACAACCGTCCACTCAGGGGGGTCATACTTCAGGCCACGCTCCCACTGGTCCATCCGCTTTCGCCAGTTGGGGTAGTGTTGCCGTAACTCGTGCTCCGCTTCTCGGATCTGTCGCAGCAAGGATTCCTGTTGGCTCTGCTCCTCTGGGGTGTAGACAGCGATCTGGGCTTCGTGTGCGTTATTCAGAAACGCAAAGAGCCGGTAGTATTCCTCCTGGGTCAGGGGGTCATATTTGTGGTTATGACATTGGGCGCATTGAATGGTGATGCCCAGAATGCTCTTACCCACGGCCTCCATGCGGTCGAACATCGCCTCCATTCGGAACTGCTCCGGGTCGATGCCCCCCTCCAAATTCATCATGGAGTTCCGAAGGAAGCCGGTGGCCACGATCTGGTCTTGGGTGGCTCCCGGAAGCATGTCTCCGGCCAGTTGTTCGATGATGAATTGGTCGTAGGGCAGGTCGCGGTTCAGGGCACGGATGACCCAGTCGCGGTAGAACCAAACCACCCGAGGCAGGTCCTTTTCAAAACCGTCGGAATCGGCATAACGGGCGACATCCAACCAATGGCGGCCCCAACGTTCTCCGTAGTGAGGAGACCCCAGCAGTCTCTCCACCTGATTCCGGTAGGCCTTCGAACTGCCGTCTGCCAGATAAGCGTCCACCTCCTCAATGCTCGGCGGCAAACCAATCAGGTCCAGGCTGAGCCGGCGTAGCAAAGTCACGCGATCAGCTTCTGGAGAGGGAGACAGGCCTTGTGCTTCCAACCGAGCCAAAACAAAGGTGTCGATGGGATTGGCGACCCAGCCTGAACGCCTCACTTGGGGCAGCTCCGGCCGCGACGGCGGTAGGTAGGCCCAATGCCGATCGATTTCTGCTGTCGCTTCCTCGACAGAATCCGGCCAGTCGGCCCCCTGGTTGATCCACTCTCGGATCAGCTCGATCAAAGCCGGGTCGAGGGGCTTCCCGCCCATGGGCATGCGGGCTTGTCCACCCAGACCCGCCACGCGCTGGAAAAGCAAACTCTCACCCGCATTACCCGGCTCGATGACGCGGCCCGACTGCCCTCCCTCCAGAGCCGGCGATCTGGAGTCCAAGCGAAGTCCCGCCATCTGTTGCCCGGCACCGTGGCAGGAAATGCAGGACTCCTGGAAGATGGGCTGAATATCGCGGAGAAAATCCACCTTCGCGGCACCCTCAACCTGGGCATTGTGGGGGGCGGGTGTGAGGTGAGAGTATAGGAACGCGACAGCAATGGCCATGACCCCCCTGGCAGGGGTTCTTGTAAAAAGTTTCGAAAGCATGTCCGTATGATAACGAAAATCGCCCTCGAAAGGCAGCGAATTTCTAAGAACGCTTTCGGGAGGTCCGCGCGGTCTTCGAAGAAGGTGTTGCCGTTGATCGAGGCTTCACCCGGCAACCCTTGTTTTGGGCTTGCCCTGAGGCCTGACGGATTCCAGCGCTGTCGAGGTCGTCCGGCGATTTTTGTTTGCGGCCCTGCAGGTGGATGCCGATAATGGTGAGCGAATAGGGAAACGATTCAAATTCTTACCGGGAGTTGTTCATGAAAATTGAAGCCAACGCGACCTCGTTGAAAAAGAAGCAGACGGACTTGCTGGTGTTCCTGTTGGACAACGAATTGGAGCTCAGCCGATCTTCCGAGGCAATATTGAGCTCACTTCTCGGGAAGCTTGCTCAGGACTATCAGGAATGCAAGATCAAGAAGGAATACTTCAGTGCCTGCCCCAACGGCGATGCCGGCTATATCCTGGTTCAGCACTCGAGCCTGGTGAAACCTTACGATATTTCGGAGAAACTGAAAATCTTGACGGCTCGGGCCCTGGACCAGGCCCATGATCTCAACTTGGACCGAGTCACGTTCCTGCTGAACGGAAAGGATGCCCCCGGTGTCTTTGGCACGGTGGTTGAGGGAGTCAGCCTGGGCGGCTATCGCTTTGACAAATACCGGAAGGAGAAGGATGGTTTTTGGGATTCGGTTCGAGTTGCGCTTTCCGTAGAGCGGTCAAAGCTGAGAGCGTGCCGGCGAGAACTCTCTCGGACGATTTTGATTTCTGAGTGTGTGAATGAAAGCCGTCAACTGGTCAACGAGCCCGGATCCGC
The DNA here is from genome assembly GCA_965197895.1 of Candidatus Versatilivoraceae bacterium. GTDB lineage: Bacteria > Acidobacteriota > Terriglobia > Versatilivoradales > Versatilivoraceae > Versatilivorator. Next base: position 18,236 of record OZ240232.1, read on the forward strand.
GGTTTACCCGGAGGTGGTAGCCGATTTGGCCCGCCAGATCGGCCAGGAGCATGGACTCCAAGTCTCGGTGCTGGATGAGAGTGGCCTCAAGAGGGCGGGGCACGCGGGACTGGTCTGCGTCGGCAGAGGCAGCATCCATCCGCCACGCCTGGTCAGCCTGGAGTATCGACCGAGCCGTCCGTCCAAGGTCCGATTGGCGCTGGTGGGCAAAGGGATCACTTTCGACACGGGGGGCATCTCGCTGAAACCCGGAGACAGGATGTTGGAAATGAAGGGAGACATGGCGGGGGGGGCAGCCGTTCTTTACGCCATGAAAGCCATCGCCCAGTTACGACCGTCCCTCAACGTCTTGGGTGTGATTCCCACCGCCGAAAACATGCCGGATGCCAATGCCCAGCGACCGGGTGATATTTTTGTCCCCAAAAACGGCAAGTCGGTCCAGGTGGACAACACCGACGCCGAAGGACGCCTGGTTTTAATTGACGGATTTGAAAAGGCTGGCGAGTGGCAGGCTACCCATGTCGTGGATATCGCAACCCTGACCGGTGCCGTGGTGCGCGCCCTGGGTCCGGGCTACGCCGGAATCATGGGCAACGACTCCAAGCTGGTCCAGGCGGTGATTGCATCCGGCAGGAGCCAGGGCGAGCTGTTTTGGGAGCTACCCCTGCCGGAGGAGTATAAGGAGCTGCTGAAGAACCCCTATGCAGACCTTAACAACGTCGGGGGCTCGCATGCCGGGGCCATCACCGCGGGTCTCTTCTTGCAGGAGTTTATTCCCCCCGGGTCGTCCTGGGCCCACCTGGACATCGCTGGTCCCTTCCTCTCCGGCAAGCCGTGGAAGTATTTTCAGGCGGGAGCCACCGGGTTTGGGGTGAAGACGTTTGTGGAGTTATGCGAGCGTTTCCCCGAGCACGTTCGCGGGTAGGAGACTTGGGTGGGGCTCACTCGGTTTGATTGGCGGGGGCTTCGTCACTCACCGTAATCTTCACGTCGGCTTCGAAGCGCTTGTAGTTCTTGTAGGTGACGACTTCTCTGATCCGAATCCGTTGGCCTGGAAAGTCCAGGACATCGTCGGCGCGGGTGTAAGTAGGGAACCAGTACTTGCCATCAATGTTTTCCCGGTAGGTTTCGAACCGGGGGAAACGTGCGTCGCGGTTCTTCCGGGTGATGCGGTAGACCGTTTTGCCGTCGGTCTTCACGATCTGCAAGTCCTGATCATCCACCCAGATCGTTCCTTCGAAATAACGTTCCCTTTTCTTGATCACCTTGGGAATGACCTCGAAGACAAAGGTGTCGATCTCGTCGATCAACTCCTTTCCCAAGTAGGTCAGGCTGTACTTGCTGATACCGGAGGTGGTGAGGACGAAGGGGAAAATGTTCTGAATGTCGTCGAGATCGTCCTGAGTCAGGTAGATGCTGCGCAAGGTACTTTGGGGAGCCCTCAAGACCTTCTCTTCCCGTCTTCCACGATCGTCAAAGACAATGTCCGACATGGTGTAGTAGCGCTGGCCGGTCTTTCGCCCGTCCAGAGTCAGCACCTCGATGCTTACGGTCTGGCGATAGGTATAGTTGTCCCGGGCCTGTCGAAATTCCTCTTCTTTGGCGGCGAATTGCCGGATGATTTCCTCGACGGGAATCGGCGGCGCTTCGTCGCGGAGGTTGGACGCGGTTCGGCCTGCCCCCACACCGGCACCCCCCGTCGAAATCCAGAGCAGCGCTGAAACCACAAGCCACTTTTGAACCATTTTCTCCCTCGCAGAAAGTTGGAATCGCCGAAGGCGGAAAAGGTGGTCCGTCCAGGAAAACAGGATCCGTTTTTCGGTTGGGATTTTCATGCAGACAACTCCGCGGAGACTCAGCCTATGGTTGTCGGTGGTGCCGGGATCATTCCTCGCAGAGCACCGTCAAAGCGTTCCCGGATATATTCTTCCGGCCACTGAGCCGCGGTTTCCCCGGATCCCTGCACCCAGTAGAAGAAACTCCGCTGGGGTGCTTTGCCGTCCCCGGACCGCCTCCCTGGTCTTTTCCACCCTTTCGGTTTTCTTGAAAATTCCGATGAGTGCCCCCTCGCTGAATTTCTTGCCTTTCATCCTGTTGCCGCCCATCCCTTGCGCAAACAGTTGAAAGCAGTTGACGTGCAAGGCAAGTTCGAGGTTTTCACTAAAAAGAAAAGCCTCGAGAGCCTCGAGGCTTTAGAATCCCGGCAATGACCTACTCTCCCACCAAGTTCCCCTGGCAGTACCATCGGCGCTGAGGGGCTTAACTTCCGTGTTCGGGATGGGAACGGGTGTGACCCCCTCGCTGGAATCACCGGGATGACAACCGCAAAAACTTCAGGAATCCTCGCAAGCTCGTTTAAATGTTTTAGGAAGATGGATGGTCAAGCCGAACGACCGATTAGTACTGGTTAGCTGAAGCCATTACTGACCTTACACACCCAGCCTATCAACGTAGTCGTCTACTACGGGTCTTCTTACCTCGCGGTTGGGAGATCTCATCTTGGAGTGGGCTTCACGCTTATATGCATTCAGCGTTTATCCCGACCGAACGTAGCTACCCAGCAACTGCCTCTGGCGAGACAACTGGTACACTAGAGGTTCGTCCATCCCGGTCCTCTCGTACTAAGGACAGCCCTCCTCAAATCTCCTGCGCCCACATCAGATAGGGACCGAACTGTCTCGCGACGTTCTGAACCCAGCTCACGTACCGCTTTAATAGGCGAACAGCCTAACCCTTGGAACCTTCTACAGCTCCAGGATGCGATGAGCCGACATCGAGGTGCCAAACCTTGCCGTCGATATGAACTCTTGGGCAAGATAAGCCTGTTATCCCCGGCGTACCTTTTATCCGTTGAGCGATGGCCCTTCCATACAGAACCACCGGATCACTAAGTCCTGGTTTCCCACCTGCTCGACTTGTCTGTCTCGCAGTTAAGCGTCCTTATGCCTTTACACTCTTCGGCTGATTTCCAAACAGCCTGAGGACACCTTCGAGCGCCTCCGTTACCGTTTAGGAGGCGACCGCCCCAGTCAAACTACCCGCCTAGCAATGTCCCTTTACCGGATAACGGTAACAGGTTAGAACCACAGTACGATAAGGGTGGTATCTCACCGACGGCTCCCCACACCCCAAAGGGCATGGTTCAAAGCCTCCCACCTATTCTGCGCATACCGCACCATAATTCATTGCTAAGGTATAGTAAAGGTGCACGGGGTCTTTCCGTCTTGATGCGGGTAACCGGCATCTTCACCGGTACTACAAGTTCGCTGAGTCACACGTTAAGACAGCGCCCAAATCGTTACGCCATTCGTGCAGGTCGGAACTTACCCGACAAGGAATTTCGCTACCTTAGGACCGTTATAGTTACGGCCGCCGTTCACCGGGGCTTCGATTCAAAGCTTCGCCTTGCGACTAACCTCTCCTCTTAACCTTCCGGCACCGGGCAGGCGTCAGCCCCTATACGTCGTTTTCGACTTAGCAGAGACCTATGTTTTTGCTAAACAGTCGCTTGGGCCGTTTCGCTGCAACCCCCTCGGGCTATGAACCCTACCGGGGCACTCCTTCTTCCGAAGTTACGGAGCTATTTTGCCGAGTTCCTGAACGTGTGTTCTCTCAAGCGCCTTAGGATACTCTCCCTGTCTACCTGTGTCGGTTTGCGGTACGGTTACTCAGTGGACTCCTTAGAGGTTTTTCTTGGCAGTGTGGAATCAGCTGGTTTGATTAACCCTTGCGGGCTCCCCGTAACTTTTCAGGGTTAACGATCGAACGGATTTTCCTATTCGATCCCCCTACGAGCTTGGAACGGCGCATCCATCAGCCGTGCAGCCTATCCTCCTGCGTCACCCCATCGTGATAACGCCCGCTGAGTAGTACAGGAATGTTGACCTGTCTCCCATCGTCTACGCCTTTCGACCTCGACTTAGGGACCGACTAACCCTGAACGGATTAACCTTTTTCAGGAAACCTTAGACTTTCGGCGACCAGGGTTCTCACCTGGTTTATCGCTACTTATGCCGGCAGAGTCACTTCAGTACCGTCCACCCCTCCTCACGGTGAGGCTTCACCCGGTACGGAACGCTCCCCTACCAAACGACTTGCCGCAGCAAGTCGAGTTCATAGCTTCGGTGGCAGACTTGAGCCCCGTTGAATTGTCGGCACGGAACTGCTTGACCAGTGAGCTATTACGCTTTCTTTAAAGGATGGCTGCTTCTAAGCCAACCTCCTGGCTGTCTTTGCATTTCCACTTCCTTTTCCACTTAGTCTGC